>NZ_JBIRPI010000002.1:0-23150 GCF_044332585.1 Streptomyces sp. NPDC016845
CTGTTCATCGTCCACCACAGGCACCTTTCTCGAATCTAGCTCGCTCTCCTCGGCCTGCACACCGACGGGCCGCGGGCCATCCGATCGGATGGCCCGCTTCCGTATGTCCATGTCACCTGAGCGGGGTCACCTGCGGGCGCGGCTGCGGCCCGGTGGCAGGGCGGGCGGGAGCGCGGGCCTGGGCGGCGCCGACGTGTCCTCCTCCAGGCGCAGGGCGAGCGCGGGGCACCGGCGTACGGCGCGTACGGCGTTCGCCTCCGAGTAGCGCGGGACCGCCACGTCCGCCACCGCCGGGAAACCGTCGGGGCCGAGCGGGATCAGCTCCGGGACGATGTCCGCGCACAGCCCGTGCCCCTTGCACAGCGTCCAGTCGACGGCGAGCCGCCTGCCGCTGGGCGCCTCCCCGGCCGGGGCCTGGGTGTGCAGCGGCAGCACCCCGCGCACCGGACGGCCGCACCCGGCGCCGAGCACGTGCGCCGCGAGGTCGTCGGTGAACGCGGAGATCGTCGACTCGATGAACGCCGCCGAGCCGTCGGGGTGCTTGCAGGCCCCGCGGCGCTTCACCGCGCGCGTGACCTCGCGCAGCGCCTCCAGGGCGGTGGGGCCGCCGCCGTTCAGGACGTCCTCCAGGCCGCGCGCGGCGGCGGGCAGCCCCAGGTAGCAGGGGCCGCACTGACCCGCGCTCTCCGAGGCAAGCCACCGCGCCACCTCAAGGGCCTCGCCGAGCGGGCAGGTGTCCGGGCCGATCGGCAGGATGGCGCCCGCGCCGAGCGCGCCGCCGCTCGCCTCCAGGGAGGCGCGGGAGACGATGGCGTCCTGCGCGCCGACCCCGTCCAGCCACTTGCCGTGGTAGCCGCCCGTGAGCACGCCCTGGGGGAGCGGCGGAGCACCGGCGAGCTGGAGGACGTAGCGCAGGGGGACGCCGGAGGGCACCTCCAGGACCATCGGGCGGGTGACGGCGCCGGAGAGCGTCAGCAGGATGGTGCCGGGCTCGTCGTGCAGGCCGGTGCGGCAGTAGCGCTCCGGGCCCGTCCGGGCGGCGACGGCGAGCTGCGCGAACGTCTCCGCGTTCGACAGCAGCGTGGGGGCGCCGCCCACCCCGGTGTCGGAGGCGCGCACCTTGCGGCCCGGCGGCATCGGCGGCCCGCCGTCCGCGGAGCGGATCAGGGCGGAGGACTCACCCGTCACCATGCGGACGGGATTGCGCTGCACGCGCGCGCGTAGCGGCGCGTTCCGCCGGTTCGACAGGCCGCGCTCCGCGAGGGCCGCCTGCATGGACGCCTCCGTGGAGTCGCGGGTCACGCCCACGACGAGCGTGCGCGCGCCGAGCGCCTCGGCGACCAGGAGCGCGCCGTCCAGGATCAGGTGCGGGGCCCGGTTGAGCAGCACCGTGTCCTTGCGGCAGGCGGGCTCGTCCTCGCTGCCGTTGACCACGACCACCGGGCGTACGCCGCGCCGGATCGCGGACTCGGCGACCGCGCGCAGCTTCTTGTGGAACGGGAAGCCCGCACCGCCCCGGCCGCGCAGCGACACCGCCTGCGCCAGCTGCGCGAGCGCTTCGCCCGCCATGGGTTTCAGCGGGCCGTGCACCTTGAGGTGCATATCGAGGTCGAGCCGGTCCACGAGGTCGAACCCCGACGTGAGCTGGGGAAGTCCGACGACGCGGACCTCGGGCACATCGGGCAGCGCCGTGTTCACTGCGGGCCTCCGTAGGGCGTGATCCAGGGCTCACCCGACGCGGGGGCCTGAAAGGGGCCGGGGAGCGGTTCGGTGGGGGGTTCGTAGTACGCGTCGGCCTCGTACACGCCGCCGTGCGCAGCGCCGTACGTGTCGCCGTGCGACGTGTCGCTGTGTGCACCGCCGTACGTGTCGCCGTGCGACGTGTCGCTGTGTGCACCGCCGTACGTGTCGCCGTGCGACGTGTCGCTGTGCGCACCGCCGTACGTGTCGCCGTGCGACGTGTCGCTGTGCGCACCGCCGTACGTGTCGCCGTGCGACGTGTCGCTGTGAGTGCCGCCGTAGGTGTCGCTGTGCGTGCCGCCGTACGTCTCGTCGTGCGTGTTGCTGTGGGTGGTGTCGCCCTCGTAGGCGGGGACGCCCGCGTACGGGGTCTCGTACATCGGGTCGTACGACGACTGCGGGGCCTGGGCCGGAGGGGGAGGCGAGGGCGCGGGCCAGAGTTGCGCGGGCGAGGCCTTGGGCGGCGCCTCGACGCGGGGGCCGACGGACACGGCGCGGTAGGCGGCCGAGAAGCCGACGCCGGCGGAGGCGGGTGGAGAGGAAGGTGGCGGTGCTGAGCGGGGCGGAGGCTCGGGGTACGTGTTACGTAACACGTCGGGAGAAGTGCGGGGCGCGGGCGGCGTTGTACGTAACACCTCGGCGGGGGCTCTCGGGCCCGGGTCGAGGAAGGCGAGGATGCGGGCCGCGACCTTGCGCTTGACCGTCCGGGGCGCCGCCCGCAGGGCCACCGCACCGGCGACCCCGAGCAGGCACAGGCCGTACAGGACGACCACGTACGCCTTGGGCGGGCGACCCGCGTAGAGCCCGTGCAGCAGGGCCAGGCACCATGCCGGGTAGGCGAGCATGTGGGTCGCGCGCCAGCGGGTGGCGAGGGCGGCGGGGGAGGCCATGGAGCTGCGCAGCGCGCCGGTGACGCCGGTGGTCACCATGAGGAGACCGGCGAGCACGCCGAGGCCGATGAGCCCGCTGCTGCCGGTGGTGCCCGCCCCGAAGGGGATCAGCGCCTCGACGAGCGTGACGTGGGCCAGCGCCAGCTTCACGCTGACGTGCAGCAGCAGGAAGCCGAGGGAGGCGACCGCGGTGGCGCGGTGGACGCCCTGGGCGAGCAGCCGCTGCCTCGTCGTCAGGAACAGGCGGTCGGAGGCGACCAGGCCCCAGACGACGGACGCCGTGAGGGAGACCAGGGAGAGCACGCCCGTGGTGAAGTCGAGCGCCACGCGGAAGGCGTCGCTCCCCGTGACCACGACCACGGGTATGAGCAGGAGGACCACCGCGCTCACCACCCCCGTTCTCGCGCGGCGGTCGTGAGTGGAGCGGCGTGAACTTCCGCTGAGGTGAGGGGAATTCAACTTGTGAGGGGTTCGAGGAGACATGGGGGCGACTCCGAAAGGTTCGGCACAGTGGACCCACAGCCCGCACTCTAGGTCGGCGCATACCGGCCAGTACGAGGTTTGAGTTATCTCGCCGTTATCTTGAGGCGGCTCGGCATGGGCGTTGCCCCGATAGCGGGCGGTACGCGGAGTAACCATTGGCCAAGGCTGGGGCGCGTGGAAGCCCGTCGCGGCTCGCGCGAGGCCTGCGGTACCCTGACGCCATGCGTGCCGTATGCCTTCTGCTTAGTGAGCCGCGCTGATCAGTCCCGACCCGCCCCCTGGGCGTGAGGTCGGAATCGGCGCGGCGTCCCCTCCTGTGCGAGGGGCTTTTTCATTTTCGAGCACGGGCCGCCGGCAGAGACGATCGATGGAGCTTTGAGGATCATGAGCGAGACGAACACCGCCGCCGCTTCCGAGGCGGCGGTCGCGCCGCACCGCTACACGGCGGCCATGGCTGCCGACATCGAGGCACGCTGGCAGGACTTCTGGGACGCGCACGGCACGTACGAGGCGCCCAACCCGACCGGTGACCTGGCCGACGGCTCGGGGCTGGCCGCCCGCCCCAAGAAGTTCGTCATGGACATGTTCCCGTACCCCTCGGGTGCGGGCCTGCACGTCGGACACCCGCTGGGCTACATCGCCACGGACGTCTACGCCCGCTTCCAGCGCATGACCGGGCACAACGTGCTGCACACCCTGGGCTTCGACGCGTTCGGCCTGCCCGCCGAGCAGTACGCCGTGCAGACGGGCACCCACCCGCGCACGTCGACCGAGGCCAACATGGACAACATGCGGCAGCAGCTGCGCCGCCTGGGCCTGGGCCACGACAAGCGCCGGTCGTTCGCCACGATCGACCCGGAGTACTACAAGTGGACGCAGTGGATCTTCCTGCAGATCTTCAACTCCTGGTACGACGACGACCTGAAGAAGGCCCGCCCCATCGCCGAGCTGGTCACCCAGTTCGAGTCCGGTGAGCGCGCCGTCGACGGCGGCCGCGCCTGGGCCGAGCTGAGCGAGACCGAGCGGGCCGACGTCCTGAGCGGCTACCGCCTGGCGTACGCCTCTGACGCGCCCGTCAACTGGGCGCCGGGCCTGGGCACCGTCCTGGCCAACGAGGAGGTCACCGCCGACGGCCGCTCCGAGCGCGGCAACTTCCCCGTCTTCAAGGCGAAGCTGCGCCAGTGGAACATGCGCATCACCGCCTACGCCGACCGCCTGATCGACGACCTGGACGGCCTGGACTGGCCCGAGGCGATCAAGCTGCAGCAGCGCAACTGGATCGGCCGCTCCGAGGGCGCCCGCATCGACTTCGCGGTCCCGACGGGCTCCGGTGACGGCACCGAGGCGATCACCGTCTTCTCGACCCGCCAGGACACCCTGTTCGGCGCCACCTACATGGTCCTGGCGCCCGAGCACGAGCTGGTCGAGCGGATCGTCCCGGCCACCTGGCCCGAGGGCACCCACGAGGTGTGGACGGGCGGGCACGCGACCCCCGCCGAGGCCGTCGCCGCGTACCGCAAGCAGGCCGCCGCGAAGTCGGACGTCGAGCGCCAGGCCGAGGCCAAGGACAAGACCGGCGTCTTCACCGGCGCGTACGCGGTCAACCCGGTCAGCGGCGAGCAGGTCCCGGTCTTCATCGCCGACTACGTCCTGATGGGCTACGGCACCGGCGCGATCATGGCCGTACCGGCGCACGACGCGCGTGACTTCGCGTTCGCGCGCGCTTTCGAGCTGCCTATGCGCTGCGTCGTCGAGCCCTCGGACGACCGCGGCACCGACCCGTCGACGTGGGACGACGCGTTCGTCGCGTACGAGGCGAAGCTGGTCAACTCGGCGGGCGACGACATCAGCCTGGACGGCCTGGGCGTCGCCGACGCCAAGGCGCGGATGACCGAATGGCTGGAGCGCAAGGGCATCGGCCACGGCACCGTCAACTTCCGGCTGCGCGACTGGCTGTTCAGCCGCCAGCGCTACTGGGGCGAGCCCTTCCCGATCGTCTACGACGAGGACGGCGTCGCCCACCCGCTGCCCGAGTCGATGCTGCCCCTGGAGCTGCCCGAGGTCGAGGACTACAGCCCTCGTACGTTCGACCCGGACGACGCCGACACGCAGCCCGAGACGCCGCTGTCGCGCAACGAGGAGTGGGTCCACGTCACCCTGGACCTGGGCGACGGCAAGGGCCCGCGCAAGTTCCGCCGCGAGACCAACACCATGCCCAACTGGGCCGGTTCCTGCTGGTACGAGCTGCGCTACCTGGACCCGCACAACAGCGAGAAGCTGGTCGACCCCGAGGTCGAGCAGTACTGGATGGGCCCGCGCGAGGGGATGCCCACCGGCGGCGTCGACCTGTACGTGGGCGGCGCCGAGCACGCCGTGCTGCACCTGCTGTACGCCCGTTTCTGGTCCAAGGTGCTGTTCGACCTGGGCCACATCTCGTCGGCCGAGCCGTTCCACAAGCTGTTCAACCAGGGCATGATCCAGGCCTACGTCTACCGGGACGCGCGCGGCATCGCCGTACCGGCCGCCGAGGTGGAGGAGCGCGACGGCGCCTACTACTTCGAGGGCCAGAAGGTCACGCGCCTGCTGGGCAAGATGGGCAAGTCCCTGAAGAACGCCGTCACGCCCGACGAGATCTGCGCCGAGTACGGCGCGGACACCCTGCGCCTGTACGAGATGGCGATGGGCCCGCTGGACGTGTCGCGCCCGTGGGACACGCGCGCGGTGGTGGGCCAGTTCCGCCTGCTGCAGCGGCTGTGGCGCAATGTCGTCGACGAGGCGACCGGCGAGGTCACCGTCGCGGACGTCGCCGAGGCGGACATCGACGTGGCCACGCTGCGCGCCCTGCACAAGGCGATCGACGGCGTCCGCGGCGACCTGGAGGGCATGCGCTTCAACACCGCCATCGCCAAGGTCACCGAGCTGAACAACCACCTGGTCAAGGCGTACGCGGGCAGCGCCCTGCCGCGCTCGGTCGCCGAGCGCCTGGTGCTGCTTGTCGCGCCGCTGGCCCCGCACGTCGCCGAGGAGCTGTGGCGCAAGCTGGGCCGCACCGACTCGGTCGTCCACCAGGACTTCCCGGTCGCCGACCCGGCGTACGTCGTCGACGAGTCCGTCACCTGCGTCGTGCAGATCAAGGGCAAGGTCAAGGCACGGCTGGAGGTCTCCCCGTCGATCTCCGACGAGGAGCTGGAGAAGGTCGCCCTGGCCGACGAGAAGGTCGTCGCCGCGCTGGACGGCGCCGGTATCCGCAAGGTGATCGTGCGGGCGCCGAAGCTGGTGAACATCGTGCCCGCGTAAGCGCGCTCAGGGTTGTTCCCTACGGGCAGGTTGGGGGTTCCGATGGAACCCTCGGCCTGCCCGCTCCGTTTACGGTGGAGAGGAGCCAGTCGGAGTCAGTCGGAGTCTGGCGGATTCAGACGGATTCAGCCGGGCGATTTCGGAGGAGCGCTGTGGAAGCTGTGCTGGTGATCGTGGCGCTGATCTTCATCGTGTGCCTGGTACTCGGCGTGTACGCGACCGTCAAGGCGGTCGGCGCCGCCAAACGCGGCGTGGACCGCAAGGTCGAGCAGGCACGGCGGGCCGTGGAGGACACCACTTTGCGGGCCCGCACGTTCGCGCAGCCCGGCGCGGCGGCGGAACTGGCCCAGCTGCGGCTGAGGCTGCGCACCTCCATGCGGGCCACCCAGGACTCGCTGCACGCGCGCGTAGGTGAAGACGTTTCGCTCAAGGAGTCCCTCGGCCTCTTCGCGCGTCTGAGCGCGCACGGACACGAGCTGGACGACGAGCTCAAGCGCCTGGAGCGCGAGCCCGACAAGGCGCACGTACGGCGCCTGCTGCCCGAGCTCGGGGCGCGTACGGAGCAGATCGCGGCGTCCGCCGACGCCCTGCGCCACGCGGCACGGGAGCGGGCCGGCCGCTTCGCCGACGGCGACCTGGACGCACTGCGCGCGCAGATCGACCTGGAGGCGGGGGCGTTGCGGCATTGGACATCGGCGGAGGACGCGCCGTCCTTCGAGTCCGGGCCGGCCACAGACCCACCGGTTCAGGAGCCCGCGCGGCCCTCGATCACGCCGCCGGGTGTGCGACCCACCTATCCGTGGCAGAAGAATCCCCGTCCTGAGAGCACGACTTGACCTCGCCCGCCTGACGCGGGCGGCGGGGGCCGGACTGCCGCGGGGCGGCCCCGGCGGGTAACCTCCGGTGCATGTCCCGCCATGTCACGATCGTCACCGATTCAACGGCCTACTTGCCGCAGCGGACGATGGAGGACCACGGCATCACCGCGGTGCCGCTGACCGTGGTCCTGGGCGATCGGGCGCTCGAGGAGGGCACGGAGATCTCCGCCCGCTCGGTCGCGGAGGCGCTGCGCAAGCGCCGCTCGGTGACGACGTCGAGGCCGAGCCCCGAGCAGTTCGCCGAGACGTACCGCAAGGTCGCCGAGTCCGGCGCGACCGGCATCGTCTCGCTGCATCTGTCCGCCGAGTTCTCCGGGACGTACGACGCGGCGGTCCTCGCCGCGCGGGAGGCGCCGGTCCCGGTGCGCGTCGTGGACACCGGGATGGTGGCCATGGCCCTCGGTTTCTGCGCGCTCGCGGCGGCGGAGACGGCCGACGCGGGCGGCACCGTCGACGAGGCGGTGACCGCGGCGGAGAAGCGGGCTGCGGGCACCTCCGCCTACTTCTACGTCGACACCCTGGACTATCTGCGCCGCGGCGGGCGGATCGGGGCGGCGCAGGCGCTGCTCGGCTCCGCGTTCGCCGTCAAGCCGCTGCTCCAGCTGGACGGCGGCCGCATCGAACTCATGGAGAAGGTCCGCACCGCGTCGAAGGCGATCGCGCGGCTGCGGGAGATCGTCGCCGAGCGGGCGGGTGGCGGCCAGGTCGACATCGCCGTGCATCACCTCGCGGCGCCGGAGCGGGCGGAGGCGCTCTCCGGCTGGCTGCGCGAGCATGTGCCGGGCCTCGGCGAGCTGCATGTCAGTGAGGTGGGAGCGGTGATCGGGGCGCATACCGGGCCCGGGTTGGTGGGGGCCGTGGTGTCGCCTCGGGCATAGGCGGATCGAATTCTGTTCCGGGTGGCGTGCGGTGTGTGAGGGTGGCGGAGTTTTCCACAACTGCGGGGTTGTCCCCGGGAATTGACCAAGATCCACTGATCTGGCGCGGACTGCCTACCGTCTCGTGGCATGGCACTTCGATCACTGTCACGGACAGCGCACGTATCCAGCGGGCCGGGCCGCGGCCCCACCTCCGACGGCCGGACCCGGCATCGGCACGTCGTGCGGCGGCGCGCTCGTCGCAGGCGGCTGGCGGCGGAGCGGACGCGGTCGCGGGCGGAGGCGTTGTTCGCGCCGCCCCGGCCGTACTATGCGCGTCCCGCGCCCGAGCCTGAACCTCCGCCCGCGCTTCCGCCCCCGCGCCTTCCTTCGTCTTCGGCCCCTCCTACGCTTCCGGCCCCGCGCCCTCCGGCGTCTTCGGCCACTCCTTCTCCTTCTCCTTCGCCTTCGCCGGAGCCTGATGGTGAGCGGGTGCAGACGTGGCGGGAGCGGGCGGCGCTCGCCGTGCGCGACCGGCTGCCGCTGTGGGTGCAGACCCGGTGCGGGATCGAGCGGCGGGGCGCGCTGGCCCTGGTCGTCGTCGTGGGCGTGGTGGCGCTCTTCGCGGTGCAGCACTTCTGGGCGGGGCGTACGCAGCCGGTGCGAGCGCCGGAGACGGTCCGCGCGGCGGTGCCGTCTCCGGTCGGTGAGCCGCCGGGAGCGGCTGCCGACGCTGCCGGACCGGGCCCGGCCGCGTCGAGCGGGGCCGCCACGATCGTCGTGGATGTCGGCGGCAAGGTCCGCAGGCCCGGGGTGCGGCGGTTGCCGGCCGGGGCCCGGGTGGCGGACGCCTTGCGGGCGGCGGGCGGGGTCCGCCCGGGTGCGGACACCTCGGGGCTGAACAGGGCGCGGCTCCTGACGGACGGCGAGCAGGTCCTTGTCGGCGCACCGGCCGCCCCGGTCGCGGGGGCGCCGAGCGGACCGGCAGGCGCGGGTACGGGAGGAGCGGCGGGGGCGGCACCCGCGGGGCCGATCGGGCTCAACACCGCCACACTGGAACAGCTCGACACGCTGCCGGGCGTCGGCCCCGTCCTCGCCCAGCACATTCTCGACTACCGCGCGGAGCACGGGGGTTTCCGTTCGGTCGAGGAATTGCGCGAGGTCAACGGGATCGGGGACCGCCGCTTCGAGGACCTGCACGACCTGGTCCAGCCGTGAATGCGGCACGGGGCTCGGAACGGGACTCGGGGCAGAACCCGGTGCCAGGTCCGGGGCAGAACCCGGAGCAGGGCTCGGCGCGGGGGCCTGGGCAGGCCGAGCCCTTGGACCTGCGGCTGGTGCCGCCCGCGCTGACGGTGTGGCTGACAGCGGCGGTGACGCTCACGGTTCCGGGCCAGTGGGCCGCGGCGCTGGCGGTGACTTGCGGGGTTGTCGGAGTGACGCTGCTGGTGCTGCTGTGCCGTGCGGCAGGCCGCCCGAGGCGTCGCGCATGGCGGAGGCCGTCCGCCGCCGTGCTGCTGCTCTGTGTCGCCGCGGCCACGGTCTCCGCGGGGCTGCACGGGGCCGAGTTGCGCCGCGGGCCCGTGCCCGAGCTGGCCGACCGCTATGCGCGGGTGGATGCCGAACTGGAGGTGACCGCCGACCCCCGGGTCAGTCGGCCCCGGATCACTGGGGATCACCAGGCGCCGACCGCCATGCTGATCGAGGCGGACGTCGTACGGGTGAAGGCGGACGGCGGGACGATGACGCGGACCCGGGCGCCCGTCCTGGCCGTCGTCGAGGGGCGCGGCAGCGCGTGGCTGTCCCTGCTGCCGAGTACGCGGATCCGGGTCGAGGGCGGGCTCGCCCCGGCGTTCAGGGACGGGGACCGGATCGCGGCGGTGCTGCGGGTCCGGCGGCAGGAGGGCCCGGCGGGGCATGCGGGGCCTCACCTCGTGGCGCGGGCGAGCGGTCCGCAGCGGTTGGCCGCGACCTTGCGCGCGGGGCTGCGCGAGGCGACGGGCGGGCTGCCCGGGGACGCGCGGGCGCTGCTGCCCGGCCTCGTGGTCGGCGACACGGCCCGCGTCACACCGGAGCTGCACGCGGCGTTCCGGGCGACGGACATGCTGCACCTGCTGGCGGTGAGCGGAGCCAACTTCACCATCCTGCTCGCCCTGCTCATCGGGCCGCCGGGCACCGCGCACCTCGTGGAGCGGCGGGGCCTCGCACCGCGGGTCGGCCTGTCGCTCAGAGTGACGTCGCTGCTGGGTGGAGCGCTCACGCTCGGGTTCGTCGTGGTGTGCCGGCCGGAGCCGAGCGTGCTGCGGGCGGCGGCGTGCGGGGCGATCGCGTTGCTCGCCGTAGCGACGGGGCGCCGTAGATCGCTGATCCCGGCGCTGGCCACGGCGGTGCTGCTGCTCGTCCTCTACGACCCGTGGCTGGCGCGGAGTTACGGGTTCCTGCTGTCGGTGCTCGCCACCGGGGCGCTCCTCACGCTGGCCCCGAGGTGGAGCGCGGGGCTGCGGCGTCGCGGGGTTCCGGCGCGGCTCGCCGAGGCGCTGGGCGCCGCCGCGGCGGCGCAGGCGGTGTGCGCGCCGGTCGTCGCCGTCCTGGCGGCGCGGGTGAGTCTGGTGGCGGTGCCGTGCAACCTGCTGGCGGAGTTCGCCGTGGCACCGGCGACGGTGCTCGGGTTCGCCGCCCTGGCGACGGCGCCGGTGGCGATGCCGGTCGCCGAACTCCTCGCCTGGTGCGCCGGTTGGCCCGCGGGGTGGATCGCGGGCATCGCGCGGACGGGGGCGGCGCTGCCGGGCAACGGGGTGGACTGGCCGGGCGGCTGGCGCGGTGGGGTGCTGCTCGCGGTCGGCACGGTGGTGGCCGTCCTTGTGGGGCGCAGAGTGCTGAAGTCCGCGTGGGTGGTGGCCGCTTGCGCGGTGGTGCTGCTTCTGGCCGTGGTGCAGCCACCCCCGCTCACCCGGGTCATCACGGGCTGGCCGCCGCCGGGCTGGCGCATGGTGATGTGCGATGTGGGGCAAGGTGACGCGCTGGTGCTCGCGGCGGGGGCCGGGGCGGGCGTGGTGGTGGACGCCGGGCCCGATCCGGTGCCGGTGGACCGGTGCCTGCGCTCGCTCGGCATCACGAAGGTGCCGTTGCTGCTGTTCACGCACTTTCACGCGGATCATGTGGCGGGCCTGGCCGGGGTGTTGCGGGGGCGGTCCGTCGGGGTGATCGAGACGACGGCGTTGCAGGAGCCGGTGGACCAGGTGGCGTTCGTCCGGCGGCTCGCCGCGCGGCACGGGGTGCCGGTGGAGCGGGCGGCGGCGGGAGAGCGGCGCCGGGCCGGGCCGCTCGGCTGGGAGGTGCTGTGGCCGCCGTCGCGGCCGGTCCCCGCGCCGGACGGACCGAACGACGCGAGCGTCACGCTGCTCGTGCGCACCGCGGGACTGACCCTGTTGCTGCTCGGCGACCTCGAACCGCCCGCGCAGCGCGCCCTGCTGAGAACCGCTGACGGGGCCAGGCTGCCGCCGGTCGACGTGCTCAAAGTCGCTCATCACGGCTCGGCGTTTCAGGACCCGGAGCTGCTGCGCAGGGTCGCTCCCCGGCTCGCGCTCGTCTCGTGCGGGGCCGACAACCCGTACGGGCATCCGGCGCCGCGCACGGTGGAGACGTTGCGGCGGGGCGGTGCGGAGGTGCTGCGCACGGACCGGGACGGGGCGGTCGCGGTGGTGGGGCGAGGCGAGGCAGGCGGCCGGGGCGGAGCCGGTGGGCCAGGTCTGGAGGTGGCGCACATGAAGCGCTGAGCCGGTGCCGACCGGCGGCGCCCGGCGGGAGGGCCCGGCGGGGTGGTCCGCCGCGCCCGCCTCCTGCCCGGCCGACTTTCCGGCGGTCGTGCGCCAACCAGCCCGTCCAGCTCGGCCGACCTTCCGGCAGTTCTGCGCCAACCAGCCCCTACCGCCCAGCCTGTGCGTTCTCTGAGAGGAAAGGCCCATGTTGCCTGAAAAGGCGCATCGATGATCGAATGTTGTTTCGTTCAAGCAGCAACGATCGTGGTGACGATCGTTGTCGAGGCGCACTGGGGTGGGGTAGGTCATGTTCGGCCGCTTGCTAAGAAACCGTACGAACCGTGCTCAACGGACAAGTCCATTGGCGGCGGTGACGGTGCCGCCCCGCGCGGGGGTGCTGAGCGGCCGGGTTCTGGACCCGGTCAGCGAGCCGGTGCGGGAAGCCGAGTTCGCGGTGAGCGACGCGATGGGGCGCAAGGTGGTGAGCGGGGGGACCGATCCGTTCGGCTCGTTCGTGACGACCGTGCCCGCGGGGGAGTACCGACTGGCTGTCTCGGCGGAGGGGTACGCCCCTTACCACGGCAGCGCCACGGTCACCGAGAACGGGCACGCCTCACTCGGGGACGTCACGCTCCAGGTCGCCCCGCCGCCGCAGCTGCCCGAGCCGGGGGACTGGGAGATCGAGCCGACGCACTCCTCGATCGCGTTCACGGCGCGGCACATCGGGCTCGCGCGGATCCACGGCAGGTTCAACAGCTTCGCGGGGGCGTTGCGGCTGGCCGACCGGATCGAGGAGTCCGCGATGCATGTCGTGATCGACGCCTCGTCCATCGACACGAACGTGAAGATGCGCGACGACCACCTGCGGTCGGCGGACTTCCTCGACGTGGACCGGTTCCCGACCCTTGAGTTCTACGGCGACCGCTTCACGCACAAGGGCGGCAGCCGCTGGGCCGTCACCGGCGCTCTCTCGCTGCACGGCGTCACCCGCACGGTCACGCTCGACGCGGAGTACCTGGGGCTCGGCAACGGCATGGAGGGCGAGACCCGCGCCGCCTGCCGCGCCACGACGGAGCTGCACCGCGACGACTTCACGGTCAGCTGGCAGACCATGCTCGCGCGGGGCATAGCGGTCGTCGGCTCCAGCGTCAGGATCGACCTCGACGTGCAGATCGTGCCCAAGGGCTGAGTGGGCTGAGTGGGCGGAGTGGGCTGAGCGGGCGGAGTGCGGCAGGGGTCGGGATGCGGCAGGGGCCGGGGTGCGGCAGCACTCGGCGCGTGTCGGAAAATGGTGACGTGAGCGATGTGAGACACGTACTGGTGCTGCCCGACCGCGACGCGGCGGAGGAGGTCGCCGAGGCGCTGGGGGAGCGCTTCGGCGTGGCCGAGGAGCCCCAGCTCGTACGGGACGCGCTGGCCGGTGAGGACGACGCGGAGGACGCGCAGTGGCTGGTGGTCGTCGAAGACCCGCAGGGGCGGCTCGACGCGGCGCGGCTGGACGAGTTCGCGGCGGGCTGGGACGGCTGGCGCGAGGAGCAGTAGCCGCCTCTCGCGGTAGTCGGCAGTAGCCGCCTCTCTCGGGAGCCGCCTCTCTCGGGAGCCGCCTCTCCCGAGAGCCGCCTCTCCCGAGAGCCGCCCCTCGCAGTGGTCGGCCCGCGTGGCAGGCGCCCCCGTGAGGAAGTCCGCTGAGGCCAGCCCGGCCCTGCCGGCGGCAGCCGGTCGTGATGTCAGTGCCCCGTGGGATGCTTGTCCGCGATGGCCAGGAAGACTGCAAACGATGATCCTCTCGCCCCCGTCACCGTCGCGGTGGGCCAGGAGGACCTCCTGCTCGACCGCGCTGTGCGGGAGGTCGTGGTGGCGGCGCGGGCCGCTGACGCGGACACGGATGTGCGCGATCTCAGTTCGGACCAGTTGCAGCCCGGCACGCTGGCCGAGCTGACGAGCCCGTCGCTGTTCGCCGAGCGCAAGGTCGTCGTCGTACGCAATGCGCAGGATCTGTCGGCGGACACCGTCAAGGACGTGAAGGCGTATCTCGGCTCGCCCGTCGAGGAGATCACGCTGGTGCTGCTGCACGCCGGGGGCGCCAAGGGCAAGGGGCTGCTCGACGCCGCGCGCAAGGCCGGGGCCCGGGAGGTCGCCTGCCCGAAGATGACGAAGCCGGCGGACCGGCTGGCGTTCGTGCGCGGGGAGTTCCGGACGATCGGGCGGTCCGCGACGCCCGAGGCGTGCCAGGCGCTCGTCGACGCCATCGGCAGTGACCTGCGCGAGCTGGCGTCGGCTGCCACGCAGCTCGCCGCCGACATCGAGGGGACGATCGACGAGGCCGTCGTCGGGCGGTACTACACGGGGCGGGCGGAGGCATCCAGCTTCACCGTCGCGGACCGGGCCGTGGAGGGGCGGGCCGCGGAGGCCCTGGAGGCGCTGCGGTGGTCGTTGTCGACCGGGGTGGCGCCCGTGCTGATCACCAGCGCGCTCGCGCAGGGGGTGCGGGCCATCGGCAAGCTGTCCTCCGCCCGCGGAGGCCGTCCGGCGGATCTGGCCCGGGAGCTGGGGATGCCGCCGTGGAAGATCGATCGGGTGCGGCAGCAGATGCGGGGGTGGACGCCGGACGGGGTTTCCGTCGCCCTGCGGGCCGTGGCCGAGGCGGACGCGGGGGTCAAGGGTGGTGGTGACGACCCCGAGTACGCGCTCGAGAAGGCGGTCGTCACTGTCGCGCGGGCCGCGCGGTCGCGCGGGCGGGGCTGATCGGAGCCGTCGGCCCGGTTCGCCGCGCCCCCGGGATCGAGATCGCCCCCTCCGCCCCTTCCCTTCCCTTCCCTTCCCTTCCCGTCCCGTCCCTGGGGGCTGCGCCCCAGACCCCCGGTTGAGACGAGACAAGACAGGACAGGACAGGGCAGGACAAGACAGAACAAGACCCCGCCCTTCGCGGCAGCAGCCGTATCAGGACGGGGTCTCGGTTCAAGCTCAAGATGAACCCACACCCGCGTGGCGAACGCAGTCGCGTGTGGGTTCGGGTTGCCGGTCGGGGGCGGATGAGAGAGGGCCCGCCCGGGTCCTTCCGGCGTCAGGTCAAGACAGAGGTTCAGCCCTTGAGGCCGGCAACCTTCGAAGCAAGCGCCGACTTCTTGTTGGCGGCCTGGTTCTTGTGGATGACACCCTTCGAGACGGCCTTGTCGAGCTGGCGCGCGGCAGCGCGCTGGTACTCGGTGGCCTTCTCGACGTCACCCGCGGCAGCGGCCTCGCGGGCCTTGCGGATCGCGGTCTTCAGGGAAGACTTGACGGTCTTGTTGCGCAGGCGCGCCTTCTCGTTGGTCTTGATCCGCTTGATCTGGGACTTGATGTTCGCCACGAAATGAGCCTTTGCAGGTTCTGGCACAGGGCCGACGAGGGTCCCGTGCCGATGGTTTTCACTGAGTGTGTGCCTCGGGCTTAGAGGGCAAGAGACACAGCTGCCCACGGTATCAGCCGCAGTCCCACCGGCCCAAACCGGCCCCGATGCGCACCCCCCACCGGGCCAGACCGGTACCGGTACCCCGTCCGTGGGACCATGGAAGCTACGTATCGATCCGACCCGAGGCATAAGGCGCCTCAAGAGACAGGACCCTGCGTGCCCGCGATCCCTAACAATGTGCCCGAGCCGAGCCGTACCGACCCGGCGCTGCTCCGCAATTTCTGCATCATCGCGCACATCGACCACGGCAAGTCCACGCTCGCCGACCGGATGCTCCAGCTGACCGGAGTGGTCGAACAGCGGCAGATGCGTGCTCAGTACCTCGACCGGATGGACATCGAGCGCGAGCGCGGCATCACGATCAAGTCCCAGGCGGTGCGACTGCCCTGGGCCCCCACCGAGGGCCCGGACCAGGGCAGTACCCACATCCTCAACATGATCGACACCCCGGGACACGTGGACTTCACGTACGAGGTCTCGCGCTCGCTCGCCGCGTGCGAGGGCACGATCCTGCTCGTCGACGCCGCCCAGGGCATCGAGGCCCAGACCCTCGCCAACCTGTACCTGGCGATGGAGAACGACCTCAAGATCGTCCCGGTTCTCAACAAGATCGACCTGCCGGCCGCCCAGCCCGAGAAGTTCTCCGAGGAGCTGGCGAACCTCATCGGCTGCGACCCCGAGGACGTCCTCAAGGTCTCCGCGAAGACCGGGATGGGCGTCGAGGCGCTGCTCGACAAGGTCGTCGCCGAGATCCCGCCGCCGGTCGGCGTCGCCGACGCCCCGGCCCGCGCGATGATCTTCGACTCGGTCTACGACTCCTACCGCGGCGTCGTGACCTACGTACGAGTGGTCGACGGCCAGCTCAACAAGCGTGAGCGGATCCGGATGATGTCCACCGGCGCCACCCACGAGCTGCTCGAGATCGGTGTCTCCTCGCCCGAGATGACGCCGGCCGACGGCATCGGCGTCGGTGAGGTGGGTTACATCATCACCGGCGTGAAGGACGTCCGGCAGTCCAAGGTCGGTGACACGATCACCTCCCTGCACAACGGCGCGACCGAGGCGCTCGGCGGGTACAAGGACCCCAAGCCGATGGTGTTCTCGGGTCTGTATCCGCTGGACGGCTCGGAATACCCGGACCTGCGCGAGGCCCTCGACAAGCTGCAGCTCAACGACGCGGCGCTGGTCTACGAACCGGAGACCTCGGCCGCGCTCGGCTTCGGCTTCCGCGTGGGCTTCCTCGGTCTGCTGCACCTCGACGTGATCCGTGAGCGGCTCGAGCGCGAGTTCGGGCTCGACCTCATCGCCACCGCTCCGAACGTGGTCTACCGCGTGATCATGGAGGACGGCACTGAGCACACCGTCACCAACCCGAGCGAGTTCCCCGAGGGCAAGATCGACCAGGTGTACGAGCCCGTCGTACGCGCCACGGTCCTCGCCCCGAGCGAGTTCATCGGCTCGATCATGGAGCTGTGCCAGAACCGGCGCGGCACCCTGCTCGGCATGGACTACCTCTCCGAGGACCGCGTCGAGATCCGCTACACGCTGCCGCTCGCCGAGATCGTCTTCGACTTCTTCGACCACCTGAAGTCCAAGACCCGCGGCTACGCCTCGCTCGACTACGAGCCCACCGGCGAGCAGTCCGCCCAGCTCGTCAAGGTTGACATCCTGCTGCACGGCGACAAGGTCGACGCCTTCTCCGCCGTCACCCACAAGGACGCCGCCTACGCGTACGGTGTGCGGCTCGTCGCCAAGCTGCGCGAGCTCATCCCGCGCCAGGCCTTTGAGGTGCCGATCCAGGCGGCGATCGGCTCCCGGGTGATCGCCCGAGAGACGATCCGCGCCATCCGCAAGGACGTCCTCGCCAAGTGCTACGGCGGTGACATCTCCCGTAAGCGGAAGCTCCTGGAGAAGCAGAAGGAGGGCAAGAAGCGGATGAAGATGGTCGGCTCCGTCGAGGTGCCGCAGGAGGCCTTCATCGCGGTCCTGTCCAGCGACGACAGTGGCGGCGGCAAAAGCAAGAAGTAACCCCCGGGCGAGTACCGCGTCATCCGCCGGTGACGCGGAAGCGGTGGGTCCGGCACGCACACGCGTGCCGGACCCACCGCTTTTGTGTGGGCCCTGTGTGCGCCGGGGCCACGGTGGCGGCCTCGGAGAAGTCGCACCCCGGAGCCCCTTACGCGCTGGGCGAGCGCGTTTTACCCTGATCACTGCTCAATGGTTACTCGCCAGTTAAACAAGCCGCGTTTCAACAGCCGCGTTCCCACAGTCGCGGGCCCCGGAGGACGTCGTGAGCGACACACAGACCCTGATCGAGAACCGTCCGCCCTCCGTGGCGTCCCTCTTCCTGGAGCGCGTCGCGGCCACACCCGACGCCGAGGCCTACCGCTACCCCGTACCGGCGCCCGCGGGCAGCGGCCCCGACGACTGGAAGTCGCTGAGCTGGGAGCAGGCCGCGCAGCGGGTCTACGCCATCGCCGCCGGCCTCGTGGAGCTGGGGATAAAGGCCGAGGAGCGGGTGGCGCTCGCCTCCTCGACGCGGGTCGAGTGGATCCTCGCCGACCTCGGCATCATGTGCGCGGGCGCGGCGACCACCACGGTCTACCCGCAGACCAATGCCGAGGAGTCGGCGTTCATCCTGGCCGACTCCGAGTCGAAGGTGCTCGTCGCCGAGGACGCGGCGCAGCTCGCCAAGGCCCGTGAGCGCCGTGCGGAGCTGCCCGAGCTGACCCACGTCGTGGTGATGGACGCGACCGGCGTCGAGCCCGACGCCGCCGACCCCGACGGCTGGCTGCTCACCCTGGAGGACCTGGAGGCGCGCGGCACGGCGTACCTGGAGAAGAACCCGGACGTCGTCAAGGAGCGCGTCGCCGCGATCTGCAAGGAGCAGCTCGCCACTCTCATCTACACGTCCGGGACGACCGGCCGCCCCAAGGGTGTCCGGCTGCCGCACGACAACTGGTCGTACATGGCGAAGGCGATCTCCGCGACCGGTCTCGTCAGCACGGACGACGTGCAGTACCTGTGGCTGCCGCTCGCGCACGTCTTCGGCAAGGTGCTCACCAGCGGGCAGATCGAGGTCGGGCACGTGACGGCGGTCGACGGCCGCGTCGACAAGATCATCGAGAATCTGCCGGTCGTGCAGCCGACCTACATGGCGGCCGTGCCGCGCATCTTCGAGAAGGTCTACAACGGCGTCGCGGCCAAGGCGCGAGCCGGCGGCAACGCCAAGTTCAAGATCTTCCAGTGGGCGGCAGGGGTCGCCCGCGAGTACGCGAAGGTCAGCCAGGACAACTTCCGCCGCACCGGCGTCGCCTCCGTCCCCTTCGGCCTCGCCTCGAAGCACAAGGTCGCCGACGCGTTGGTCTACAGCAAGCTGCGCGAGGCGTTCGGCGGGCGGCTGCGCGCCTGCGTCTCGGGATCGGCGGCGCTCGCCCCCGAGATCGGCTACTTCTTCGCCGGCGCGGGCGTCCACATCCTGGAGGGCTACGGCCTGACGGAGTCCTCGGCCGCGTCCTTCGTCAACCCGGGTGAGGCGTACCGCACCGGCACCGTCGGCAAGCCGCTGCCCGGCACCGAGGTGCGCATCGCGGACGACGGCGAGATCCTCCTGCGCGGCCCCGGCATCATGGAGGGCTACCACCAGCTGCCCGAGAAGACCGCCGAGGTCCTGGAGAGCGACGGCTGGTTCCACACCGGGGACATCGGCGAGCTGTCCGTCGACGGCTACCTGCGCATCACCGACCGCAAGAAGGACCTGATCAAGACGTCGGGCGGCAAGTACATCGCCCCGGCCGAGGTCGAGGGCCAGTTCAAGGCGGTCTGCCCGTACGTGTCGAACATCCTGGTGCACGGCGCGAACCGGAACTTCTGCACCGCGCTCATCGCCCTCGACGAGGTCGCCGTCCTGCAGTGGGCCAAGGAGAACGGCCTCGGCGGCAAGTCCTACGAGGAAGTCGTCGCCGCCCCCGCGACCGTGCGGCTCATCGAGGGCTACGTGCGCGAGCTGAACGAGGGCCTGCAGCGCTGGCAGACCATCAAGAAGTTCAAGCTGCTGCCCCGCGACCTCGACGTGGAGCACGGCGAGCTGACGCCGAGCCTCAAGCTGAAGCGGCCCGTCGTGGAGCGCGAGTACAAGGGGCTGCTCGACGAGATGTACGCCGGATCCCGCGAGGGCTGACCGGGGGAGGCGCCCCGCCGAAACGGCCGAGAAAGCAGAGAAGGCCGAGAAGGCCGAGAAGGCCGAAGGCCCAACGGCTCAGGGGCGCCTCATCGTCCGCATCGTCTCCTCCATCCGCGTCAGGTGGTGGCGCAGCTCCCGGACGTCCGGGTCGGCCGCCTGCGACAGCTGGCGTTCGATCGACGTCATCCGGGCCGCCAGCGCGTCGAACTGCTGCTGCTCGCGGGCGAGGAGCCGCTCCAGCTGCTGGTTCTTGCGGTGCAGGTCGAGGAAGACGGTGACCTTCGCGCGCAGCACCCATGGGTCGAAGGGCTTGGTGAGGTAGTCGGCGGCGCCCGTCGCGTAGCCGCGGAAGGCGTATCCGGTGTCGTCGGAGTCGGTGCCGGTGAGGAAGATGATCGGCACGTTCTTCGTCTGGTCGAGGCGCTTGATGTTCGTCGCCGTCTCGAATCCGTCCATGCCCGGCATCCGGATGTCGAGCAGGATGACGGCGAAGCGGCGACGGAGGATCGCCTTCATCGCCTCCTCGCCCGAACGGGCCCGTACCAGCGGCTCGTTGAGCGATCCGAGGACGGCTTCGAGCGCGACGAGGTTGTCCTCCATGTCGTCGACGAGCAGGATGCTCGCCCGTTCGTCCGACTTCGGCTCTGTCAGCTCTGCAGTGGTCATGATGCCGGTCCCTCAATCGGTCGTCGGCGGGGTGACGGGTTCGCCCGCGCCCGCGGGGCTCTCGGGCCCGTCCGCGTCCGGTGCGGTGGACTCGTCCGTGTCGTGGTCCGCGGGGGCGTCGTGGTCCGCAGTGGCCAGGAGGTCGCAGACGACGGTCAGCAGCTGGTCCACGTCCACCGGTTTCGGTACGTAGTCGTTGGCGCCCTTGGCGATCGACTTCTCCCGGTCGCCGGGCATGGCCTTCGCGGTGAGCGCCACGATGGGCAGCCCGGCCCAGCGCGGGGTTCCGCGGATGACGGAGATCGTCTCGTAGCCGTCCATCTCCGGCATCATGATGTCCATCAGGACGAGCCCGATGTCGGGGTTGCGCTCCAGGGTCTCGATCCCCTCGCGGCCGTTCTCCGCGTACAGGACGGGCATGCCCACGCGGCCGAGGACGTGGGTGAGCGCGAAGACGTTGCGGATGTCGTCGTCGACGATGAGCACGCGGCGGCCCGGCAGCACCTGGCCCGCGAGGCCGGTCCTCCACCGCTCCAGCTTCGTCGGCGTCGGCCAGTTGTCCTCCTGTTCGTGGAGCGGGTACGACTCCGGGGAGCCGTCCTCCCGGGCGTCCTGCTGTGCGGGGAGGACGGGCGCCGGGTTCGCCTGGGGCGCCTCGGTCAGCGGCTCGTGCCCCGGGTGCGCCACCGGCACGTACAGGGTGAAGGTGGAGCCCTTGCCCGGCTCGCTCTCGGCGATGATGCGCCCGCCGAGCAGCCCGGCGATCTCCCGGCTGATCGACAGGCCGAGCCCGGTGCCGCCGTATTTGCGGTTGGTGGTGCCGTCGGCCTGCTGGAACGCCTCGAAGATGACGGGGAGTTTGTCGCGGGCGATGCCGATGCCGGTGTCGGAGACGGCGAACGCGATCAGGTCGTCGCTGTCCCGCACGAACTGGTGCTCGGGGTCCTTGACCCGGTTGACCCGCAGCTCGACCTTGCCGTTCGCGGTGAACTTGATCGCGTTCGACAGCAGGTTGCGCAGGATCTGCTGGATGCGCTGCTCGTCGGAGAAGACCTCGCGCGGCACGTCCTCGCCGACCGACACGTCGAAGGCGAGCCCCCGGTCGAGGGTGATCGGGCGGAACGTGGCGTGCACGTAGTCGAGGAGCTTGATGAGCGGGAGCTTCTTGGGGCGTACGTCCATGCGCCCGGCCTCGATCTTCGACAGGTCGAGGATGTCGTTGATGAGCTGGAGCAGGTCCGAGCCCGAGCGGTGGATCGTCGTCGCGAACTGCACCTCCTGGTCGTTGAGGTGGCCGTCCGGGTTGTCGGAGAGCAGCCGGGCCAGGATGAGCAGCGAGTTGAGCGGGGTGCGCAGCTCGTGCGACATGTTCGCCAGGAACTCCGACTTGTACTGGGAACTGGTCGCGAGCAGCGCCGCCTTCTCCTCCAGCTCCGCGTTCGAGCGCTGCAGCTCGCCCTGCTGACGCTGGAGTTCGTCCGACCGCTCCTGGAGCTGGGTCGCCAGGCGCTGGGACTCGCCGAGCAGGGACTCGGTGCGCGAGTTGGCGATGATGGTGTTGATCGCGACGCCGATCGTGTTCACGAACTGGTCGAAGAAGGCCAGGTGGACGTCGGAGAAGCGGGAGAAGGACGCCAGCTCGATCACGCCGAGCAGCTTGTCCTCGAAGAGGATCGGGATGATGACGACGGAGGCGGGAGCAGCCTCCCCGAGCCCGCTGTTGATCTTGATGTAGTCGGGCGGCGCCTCCTCCACCAGGATGCGCTTCTTCTCCAGGGCCGCCTGCCGTACGAGGCCGTGGACGGGCATGCCCCCGGTGTCGACGACCGAGGCGGCCGCCGAGGCGTAGGCCGCGATGTAGGCCAGCCCCTTGGCCGGGATCGACGTACGGATCGGGGTGTCGCCCTCGTCCGGCTCGGCCAGGAAGAAGGCGCCGTACTGCGCGTTCACCAGCGGGGTCAGCTCGCGCAGGATCAGGTCGGCGACCTCCATCAGGTCCCGGTGGCCCTGCATCAGGGCCGCGAGGCGCGCCAGGTTCGACTCCAGCCAGTCCTTCGCGCGGGTCGTCTCGCGCAGGTTGGCCACCATCAGGTTGATGTTGTCCTTCAGCTCGGCGACCTCGCCGCGCGTCTCCACCGCGATGGAGCGGGACATGTCGCCCTGGGTCACCGCGGACGCCACCTCGGCGATGGCGCGGACCTGCGTGGTCAGGTTCGACGCCAGCTCGTTGACGTTCGTCGTCAGCCGCTTCCAGGTGCCGTAGACGCCCTCGACCCGGGCCTGCCCGCCCAGCTGGCCCTCGGAGCCGACCTCCCGGGCCACGCGCGTGACCTCGGAGGAGAACGACGACAGGGTGTCGACCATCGTGTTGATGGTCGTCTTCAGTTCGAGGATCTCGCCGCGCGCGTCGACGTCGATCTTCTTGGAGAGGTCGCCCTGGGCGACGGCCGTGGCGACCTGGGCGATGTTGCGGACCTGGGAGGTCAGGTTGTCCGCCATGTAGTTGACGTTGTCCGTCAGGTCCTTCCACACGCCGGAGACGCCGTGCACCGTCGCCCGCCCGCCGAGCCTGCCGTCCGTACCGACCTCGCGGGCCACGCGCGTGACCTCGTCGGCGAAGCCGCGCAACTGCTCCACCATCGTGTTGACGGTGTCCTTCAGTTCGAGGATCTCGCCGCGCGCGTCGACCGAGATCTTCTTCGACAGGTCGCCCTGCGCGACCGCCGTCGTGACCTGGGCGATGTTGCGCACCTGGGAGGTGAGGTTCGACGCCATGAAGTTGACGTTGTCGGTGAGCTCCTTCCAGACCCCGGAGACGCCGCGGACCTGCGCCTGACCACCGAGGTTCCCTTCGGTGCCGACCTCGCGGGCGACGCGCGTGACCTCGTCGGCGAAGGCGGAGAGCTGGTCGACCATCGTGTTGATCGTCGACTTCAGTTCGAGGATC